>NZ_JBHLXE010000109.1:0-20863 GCF_042432445.1 Thorsellia kenyensis
TGTTCTCTATGATTTTTAAGCCAAGCATCCAAAGAGCTTTTGGATATATTGAGTTCTTTGGCTACATCTTTCAGAGACCGGTCTCCTCTATTATTAGCCAATTTAATTGCATTCATTTTAAATTCATCTGAAAATTTTGGGTTAGCCATTTTTCTAAATCTCTTATTATTTAATGATAGTGTACTATAAAATTATTAACAACTATCCTAATTCATAGGGCTTGCTTTATTTTGTTGTCAAATCGAGATTATTTGGCTATCAATAGATTTTGATGTTTTTATATAGAGTCTCCTTTGCTTTATTTTAAGATAAAATTCTACTTTTAGCTCTAGTTATTTTTAGGCAGTATTACAGGAGCGGTGATCTGTTTTTATGAGTATTGCCATGAAAATATATGTAAAGTTACTTTGACGTAATATAAGAATTAATTAATGTTTTCATTATCTTCTTTGATATGATAACCTAAATAATTAATTGACTAATAGATGATTTTGATAGGATTTTATGAAAAAAATAATTGTATTTGTCGGAATATGTCTCAGTAGTTTGATTTTTTTTTCTTCAAGTTCCTGGGCTAATTTCTTTTCCAACCAAAATAGTACGGATAAGATTTTGTCTGTCGATGAAGCATTTATTTTTGATTTCACTCAAAATAATGAAACACTTATATTAAATTGGCTTATAAAGCCTGGTCATTATTTATATCAAAATAAATTTAGTTTGAACGCAAAAAATAGTGAAGTAGGTAAGTTGATATTACCAACAGGCTTATCTCATACGGATGAATTTTTTGGTGATGTGATTATTTATAGAGACTCACTTTCTGTTAAGGTGCCTATCAATGCGACTTCACAAAATCCTATGTTACAAGTTACATTCCAAGGTTGTGCTGATAGAGGTATTTGTTATCCTCCTAAAACTATTGATGTGCCGTTAAAATATATAAAAACAAATGAGTTAAAAGCTCCTTTCCAAGCTAATGAAACTGAGGTCATTGAGTTGGCATCAGGTATATCCCCCCCTAAGCAACAAATTAGTGAATTGACCAAAACATCATTTGGAGAAGTTTCCACTTATCAAGAACCACTTACCGCGGTAAATTCTTTGAGTGCATCTCAAGGGATTTCACCGTGGTGGGCTTTCTTATTCGGCTTAGGTGTTGCCTTTACTCCATGTGTCTTACCTATGTATCCACTGCTTATTGGACTTATTTCAGGCAGACAAAAAGAGATGAACCGTTTTAAAATGGGCATGCTAGTTCTTACTTATATTCAAGGTATGGCCCTTAGTTACACTGTTTTAGGTATTCTCATCGCATTAGTTGGATTAAAATTTCAATCAGCATTACAAAACCCTATTTTTTTAATCACCATAGCTGTACTCTTTATTTTTTTGGCTGGGAGTATGTTTGGGTTTTACTCAATTCAAATGC
Organism: Thorsellia kenyensis; assembly: GCF_042432445.1. Lineage (NCBI taxonomy): Bacteria > Pseudomonadati > Pseudomonadota > Gammaproteobacteria > Enterobacterales > Thorselliaceae > Thorsellia > Thorsellia kenyensis. The sequence goes on from NZ_JBHLXE010000109.1 coordinate 1,433, forward strand.
CAAGCCGGGTACAAACTCAATTAGTGCATTGGAGTAATAGGCAAAAAAGTGGTTCTTATGTTGGTGTATTTTTCATGGGAGCAATTGCAGGGCTTCTATGTTCCCCCTGTACTACAGCGCCACTCTCTGCTATTTTACCTTTCATCGCTGAAAGTAAAAATATCCTTAAAGGTGGATTTACTCTGTATATGTATGCTTTAGGCATGGGGATTCCCTTGCTGGCTTTTGCTCTGTTTGGTTATAGATTAATGCCCAAAGCCGGTCCTTGGATGCAATATGTTAAAGAAGGCTTGGGTTTTGTTATTTTAGCACTGCCACTTTTTTTAATTGAGCGTTTGATAACTATTCAGCTCAGTGAGCTACTGTGGTCTCTGCTATTAAGTGCATTTTTTGCTTGGGCTTTATTAATTGCCCTCAAAGGCAGTAGTGGAAAGTCTAGAATAGCGCAAATTGTCTTAGTTATGGCCTTACTTATTGCAAGTCTGCCGATGCAACAAGGTGTTTGGCAAATGATAAACGAGAAAACAGGATTTTATTTTGTTTTTCAGAATCAACAAGAAGAAAGGAAAAGTATTGAATTTACTGACGTGTCATCATTAACAGAATTAAAAAATATGTTGCTGCAAAGTAAAAAAAATCAAACGAAAGTCTTGATTGATTATTATGCCGATTGGTGTACTGCCTGCCGCCAATTTGAAAAATATACATTTACTGATAAAAGGGTTCAGGCACTATTAAAAGATACATTACTTATTCGAATTGATGTAACTAAGAACAGTAATACATCTTCTGAGTTTTTAGAATACTTTGATGTGCTCGGATTACCTGCGTTGTTGTTAATTGATGAATCTGGTAAAGAAGTTGAAAGAGTCAATGGATTCATGGATAGCGAGCAGTTTATTATGACAATGTCTCCCTATTTTATGGTGGCGAAATAAACGTCCTTCGGTTCTGATATCCAGTTTTAGCCGCATTCAGTTAACTTGAATTTTACCTGCTGTACGAAGTGAATTTAAGACCCTGTATTTTATATCTAAACGTATTATTTTATTTTTCATTATTAGCTTATTTTTTAAATTTATTTTATCAAGAGGATTTCCATGAAGTTTTCCAAAAACACTTTACGATTGCTTGGTCTTTCATTATTAGGTTTAACAAGCCACTATACTTTTGCCACAGATTACCCTGAGGCCATTCAGCATTGGCAAAAAGAAGGGGTGAGTATTGTCTCTCAATTTGATGCACCGAATGGCATGCAGGGATATACAGGTATGTACGAGGGAGTCGGAATCACTCTTTATTTATTGCCGGATAAACAGCATGTTCTATGGGGAGAGCTCTATGATAAAGAAGGTAAAGATCTTTCTGCAGTTGCTTTAGAAAAAGCCATTTATGCTCCTATGGCTGCTAAATTATGGGAAAGAATGGAGTCCAGCCAGTGGATACAGGATGGCGATAAAAATGCAAAACAAATTATTTATGTCTTTATGGATCCAAACTGTCCATATTGTAATGAATTCTGGCAAGCAGCTCGTCCTTTTGTTGATAGTGGTAAAGTTCAGTTAAGACATATAATGGTGGGTATTTTAGCAGACGACAGCTCCGCTAAAGCGGCTGCTATTTTAACTGCTAAATCACCCGCTGAAATGCTGAAGAATTATGAGGCGTCGAGAGAAAAAACAGTACTAGACATACCTGAAAAAATCGATGCGAAAACCTTAAGTACCTTGGAATCGCATTTACAAATTATGGATGCTCTAGGGGCAAGTGCAACGCCTGCAATCTACTATCTTAATAAAGAAGGGCGTTTACAGCAACAATTAGGCATGCCTGATGAGAAACAGATGAAAGTGATTATGGGTGAGTGAGCGTTTTAATAGGTACTCTTGTGTTTCTGTATGTATATTTAATGGAAGTCGAATGATAGCTACACCAGTAAATGGAAGTAAGTTCAGTTTAGGTGCTGTTAGTAGCTGATAAAAAATAGATTAATTTGACTCTTTTGCCAAAAATCTCTCTTATTTGAAAAACTGTGTTAAAAAACAAGAATAGAAATGAAAAAGGTGCTGAAAGTAGCACCTTTTTCATTTCATCTGTAGCCTTAGATTAGCAATCAGAACTATTTTGCATTAGCAAAACGTGCAGCCGCTTCATCCCAATTGACTACATCCCAAAAAGCTTTGATGTAGTCAGGACGACGGTTTTGGAATTTAAGGTAGTATGCATGTTCCCATACATCTAAACCGATAATTGGGTATCCAGAACACCCTGCAACTGCTTCACCCATTAAAGGGCTGTCTTGATTAGCCGTTGAAACAACAGCTAATTTGCCATTTTGTACCACTAACCATGCCCAACCTGAACCAAAGCGAGTTGCGGCAGCTTGTTCGAATTTTTCTTTAAACGCATCAACAGAACCAAAATCACGCTCAATAGCTGTTTTAAGATCGCCACTTAAAGTTGTACCAAGTTTCAACCCTTTCCAAAATAAGCTATGGTTAGCATGGCCACCAGCATTATTACGCAGTACTTGACGTTTTTCCGCAGGTACTTTATCAAGTTGTGCGATTAAATCTTCAGCACTTAATTGCGCTAAATCAGTTAATTCAGCTAAAGCATTATTTGCATTATTTACATAAGCCTGATGATGCTTGCTATGGTGAATTTCCATAGTTGCTTTATCGAAGTGTGGTTCAAGTGCATCGTATGCATAAGGTAGTTCCGGTAAAGAATAGCTCATGATCTTCTCCATTATTGTTGTTAAGGTTAAGGAAATACTTATTTTAGTTAAACAAGTATTTGCATATTGATGATACCTAAAATTGAGATGAATTACTCGTTTAATTTGATAAATTTTGTCTCAATTGTAAAACTGAGGGAAAAGCCACCTATTTTATTTCATTTTCTAGATGTTGGGCGAACGCTTGCAATTCATTTTCAAGATCAGGTGCTTTTATAACATCATGAAATGAAAAGCTTTTCAATGGTGTTAACCCTAAAAATTGATTAGCTTTATGAAAAGGAAAATATACAGCATCTAATCCTTTACCTTCAAAAAATTCTTGCGGATCAGTAAAAGCATTTTTAGGGGCATTCCAAGTGGCGCTTATCATATATTTTTTAGTCTGTAGTAACCCCCCTGTACCATAATGTTTAGTAGGATCTTTTCTTGTTCTTCCATCATTTGCATACAATTTTTCATAGCCCGCGGTAAACACTTCATCCATGTACTTTTTTAATGACCAAGGTGTACCCATCCACCAAGCAGGTTGTTGGTAAATAATCACGTCAGACCATAGATAGTTGTCTATTTCGTTCTCAATATCATACCCTTCACTGATATGTGTCATTTTGACCTTATGTCCCAGTGCTTCTAATGTCTCTTTTGCAAATTCACTGATATGACGATTTAATTCTCCTTTAGAGTGTCCAAAATCTTTTCCTGCATTGATAATAAAAATATTACTCATTTGAATTCCTTAATTGTCTAAAAATAGGGTGAAAAATAATTAGTATACTAATGACGGTATCCTAAAATGCTTTTTTAGCAGTTGACTTATATTGTATCTAATGAATTGATAATAAAAAATAGAGTAATAAGAAAAAGATTTTTGCAAAATTGATCTGAATTAACTGTTAAATTACTTACTGTGATACTATAGTTAGCATAACTAATATTTTTATCAAACGTCAGTGAATGCGGAAGTCTAATTATGACGAAATCCCTCACAGATAATTTAAAGTTTATTTAGCTTGTATTAGACGTATAAATGAGTGTTTTTTCCTTTATTCATTGGATGGGAGTATGGAATTATTAAAAGCCAATACAGATGATTATATGATTCTACTTGCCGTACATGATTTTAATGGATTCTCGGCTGCTGCTAAACATCTGAATTATCCTGTGTCTAGAATTACGCGATCTATAGCAAGCTTAGAAAAGAACTACGGCGTATCATTATTTACTAGAACTACTAGAAAAATGACACCAACCAACGAATGTCATTTTTTTGTTGAAAGAATTAGACCCCATATTGAAGAACTCATCAAAGCTGAACATTCGTTGATGAGATTGAATCAAACGCCACAAGGTGTGCTTAGAGTCGATGCGGTCAATTCATTTATATTGCATCAGTTACTGCCGATTGTCGACATTTTCCAAGAAAAATACCCTGCAATTCAACTTGCGCTGATAAGCAACGATAATATTATTGATTTAATCGAACAGAAAACTGATATTGCTATCAGGATTGGTCCCTTGCAGGATTCTAACTTGCATGCCACTTTTTTAGGTAAAAGTACTCTAAAAATTGTGGCTTCTCCCACTTATTTGGCTACTTCTGGAACTCCTTTTACTGTAGCTGAACTTTTAACACATCGTTTTATAGGCTTTAGCCAGCCTTCGAAATTTAATCAATGGCCATTATCGATTAAATATATCGAAAGGCTCACACCAGATCAAAGAGATTTATTGGGAGGGCATTTTATAAAAATTTCACCTATAATTAGCGCAAGTAGTGGGGAAACCATTCTAGGGTTGTGCTTGAAAGGCCATGGAATAGCTTTATTATCTAATTTTACAGTGAAATCATTTATTGAATCAGGACAACTCATTGAAATTATGCCTGGATTAATCAGTTCAGATCATCCAAGGAATTTAGTCAATGCAGTGTATTATAAAAATCAGTCTTTGTCGGCCAAATTTACCGTTTTTATTGATTTTTTAAAAGAACACCTTACACTTTAGGGTGTAAAGAAGGAATGATTTATGCAACCACTTAGGCGTCTAGCTCAGTTTTATGTTGATTTATTAGTTAAATTAGGAATATGGAAGTTTTCTATGCTCCTTGCACTGGCTATTATTGTTTTTGCAATGGTCATTCAAATGAGCGTAACTTGGGTATTTGAAGGACGAGTTGAAGCGATAGATCTTATCCGATCTGTTTTTTTTGGAATTGTTGTTACACCATGGGCAGTTTATTTTTTATCTGTCGTGGTTGATCAAATTGAAGAATCTAGAAGGCAGCTTACAGATCTCGTTGATGAACTTGAGGCTATCCATCAAAGAGAGGCAAAGCAAAATCAGCAGTTGAGTCATAATATTAAACAATTAAATCAAGAAATAACGGATAGGATAAAAGCAGAACAAGCAAGATTGCAGTTAGTCGAAACACTTAAAGAGGAGGTGATGCAAAGAAAACGTTACCAAGACGCTCTTGAACAAGCCAGCCGAGATAAAACAACGTTTATTTCGACGATAAGTCATGAATTGAGAACGCCTTTAAATGGAATTATTGGTTTAAGTCGAATTTTGGCTGATAGTCCTTTAAGTGCCCAGCAACAAAATTATTTAAATACTATCCAGCTAAGTGCAATAACCTTAAGCCACATATTCAATGACATAATTGAAGTCGATAAATTAGAACGTGGTAAACAAAAGTTGGATATTAAACCAATTGACTTTATTCGCTTTCTTGCCGATATAGAAAATATATCTACTTTGCTTATTCAACAAAAGGGCCTAGAGTTTAATTTTAGACCACTTTTTGAAGAAAGGGGACAAAATATTCCCTTATCCATAGCCACTGATGAGACTCGAGTAAGGCAAATACTGTGGAATTTAATCAGTAATGCAGTCAAATTCACCGATACAGGCGTCGTTGAAATGCGAGTCTTTTTTCATCCAGATGCGCAAGATAAACTCGTTTTTGAGGTGGAAGATTCCGGAACGGGTATTCCCTTAGAAGAGCAAGAATCGATTTTTGAAATGTACTATCAAGTAAATGATAAATATGGTGGGAAACCTGCGACCGGTACAGGCATAGGTCTTGCCGTCTCAAGAACTTTAGCTAGAAAACTAGGGGGGGATTTAACCGTCAGAAGTGAATATCATCATGGTTCATGCTTCTGTCTAACTATTGATGCACCAATCACTACGCTTCTTGATAGCAATGAAGTGCAAATTGACAAATTTGAAGGATTACATGTTCTTTTAGTCGAAGACATTGAATTAAATATTATTGTCGCTACCTCAGTTCTTGAAAAGTTAGGTTGCCATATTACGATAGCAAGGACAGGTAAAGAAGCGCTTGTAGAACTGACAACAAATAAGTTTGATTTAGCACTTTTAGATATTCAGCTACCTGATATGACAGGTTTAGATATTGCTAGACAATATAAAGAGATAGTTAACACTTCATCACCTAGGTTAATTGCATTGACTGCGAATGTTTTAGAAGATTATTCTGCTTATCATAAGGTTGGTATTGAAGGGGTGTTGAATAAACCTTTGTCTATTCCTGCATTAGTCCAAGTATTATCTGGTAACCATCCTTTTAGTATGAATCACCAACAAGTCTTCTCTAAAGATATAAATGGACGGGATACGCACTGTACACAGCAAATTTTGGATGAAACTGTCTTAAATGACTATATACAAATGATTGGAGAAGGGGCGTTGTCTTCTAACCTATCTGTTCTGGAAGGTATAATGATAGAATATTTGACTGAACTGAATGACGCTATAATTCGGGAAGATATAAAACAGATTAAGTCACTTGGGCATAAAATTAAAGGGGCTTGTGCCTCTCTTGGATTAATTCGGTTGCAAGAGGTTGCTAAGTGTATTCAAAATTATGAAAGCCAAATTGACTTTTCTGTGTTAAAACGTTCTTTTGATACCTTAAATGAGTGTTGGAAAGAAGATGTCGAATTATTACATACCTGGATAAAAAATAACCCCCGTAGATAGAACTCTAATAACTGTCAATCTTGAGACGCGAATACGAGATAATAATTAATTTACTTATAAAAGAGCTAAGTATGAAGCAAAGCAATCGTCATAAAGGCATTCTCGCCTTAGTACAACAAAACAATTATGTTTCTACGGATGAATTAGTTGCGCATTTTAATGTCAGCGCTCAAACCATCAGAAGAGACTTAAATGAATTGGCTGAGCAAAACAAAATTTTACGTCATCATGGTGGAGCTGCTTTACCTTCAAGCTCAGTGAATTCCGCATATGTTGACAGAAAAGATATGTGGTCAAATGAAAAAGCGAAAATTGCTACTAGAGCAGCTAAGCTTATCCCTAATGGTTCTAGCTTATTCATTGATGTCGGCACTACTCCAGAAGCAGTAGCTTTAGCATTAACCCACCACTCAGAACTCAAAATAGTGACTAATAATATTAATGTCGCACATCTATTTAGCGGAAGGGAAGATATCCAGCTAATCATTGCAGGAGGAGAAGTGAGAACGCGAGATGGCGCTATTGTAGGTGAAGCAACTATTGAATTTATTAACCAATTTCACTTAGATTTTGGAGTACTTGGTATCAGTGGTATTGATAGCTCAGGCACACTACTGGAATTTGATCATCATGAAGCAAGAACCAAAAAAGCCATCATAGAAAATTCAAGACAGACGATTTTAGTCTCAGATCATTCTAAATTTGGTCGCCCTGCCATTGCAAAAGTAGGTGATGCGAAGCAGATCAATTATATTGTTACAAATCAGTTTCCGGATGAGGAATACATTCAGATGTTTAAAACTAAGGATGTAGAGCTTATCGTTTGCTAGACAAGAATGTATCAATAAGACTTCCTTGTTTTTTAACTAATTACCTATATTGTTTTATTCTATTCTTACTGATGCGTTATTGTGATAATGCATAGTTATTTTCTATGAATGTTTGAGAGCGTTAACATCCAGAACTTGTCAAGAGATGAATTTAAACAAACCCATCTCTTGAAGTGAATTAAAACGAGAAGTTAAACATCCATAATGGCTTTTTGCGCGAACTCTTTTTCACAGTAGTGGCAGCGGAAAAATAGTCCAACAGGTCTTGGTAAAACAGCGAAATTAGATTCAACAGGTTCATTATGGCTGATGCAGTTACTGTTGGGACAAACTAAAACAGATTCTATGTTGGAGGGCAAGCTAACTACAAATTTTTTTACTACTTCATAGTTTTCAATTTGATTAATTGTTGCTTTAGGTGCATACATGGCCAGCTGATTTGCTTGTTCATCGGTTAGAAAAGTATTTTCAATTTTGATCAAATCTTTTCTTCCCATTTCTCTTGATGGAAGATTCAAACCCACTGTCACACGCTCTACTGTTTCGGTTAATTTGAAAAGATGTAGTAACCTAAAACCAATATGGGCTGGGATATGATCAATAACCGTACCATGGCAAATGGCTTCTACGTGAAGTTTGTGATCTAAACTTTTATTTGAAGGCATATTTTTTCCTTATAAATTATTTGATTTTTCCTTTTCTTCTCATGGCAGCATTAATTAGGCCACAAAGAAGTTGTGACTTTTGCAAACCAAGTGATTTGCTAAGTTATTGTATCTGTATGTGCATTTCATTCGTTTATGAATTCTTGTCATAGGTCAATAGATTACAGTTTTGCTGATTGGTTTTCATTCAATACAAGTGTTAGTAATGCTTGCCTTGCGAATATTCCATTACCAGCTTGTTGAAAATAGTAAGCATATGGAGTCGTATCCACATCAGTTGCTATTTCATCTATTCTGGGTAGTGGGTGTAATACTTTTAGATTATCCTTCACATCTTTTAAATCCTGGCTTTTTAATATAAATTGCGCTTTGGCATTCGCATATTCCGTTGGGTCTAGACGTTCTTTTTGAACTCTTGTCATGTATAAGATATCTACTGCATGGATAACTTCCTCAATAGATGAATGACTATAGTAACTTATCTGTTTTTCATCTAACATAGCTAAAATATGAGGTGGCATACTGAGAGTCGTTGGCGATATAAAATGAAAAGTATTATTTGGAAATTTAGCCAGTGCTTGTGTTAATGAGTGCACGGTTCTGCCATATTTAAGATCACCCACCATGGCTATGTGAAGATTTTCTAATCGGCCTTGGGTTTCTTGAATAGTAAAGAGATCTAAAAGGGTCTGAGTTGGATGTTGATTTGCACCATCTCCTGCGTTAAATACAGGTACACCATGAGAAAATTGGGCTGCTAACCGTGCTGCACCTTCTTGAGGATGCCTTATTACGATAGCATCTACATAGGTACTTAGCACTGAAATGGTATCGGCAAGACTTTCTCCTTTTTTACCCAACGAAGTGTTACTTCCATCGGCAAAGCCAACAATATCTGCACCTAAGCGTTGTATTGCTGTTTCAAATGATAATCTTGTTCTAGTTGAAGCTTCAAAAAAACAGCTGGCTATCACTTTGCCTTCTAACACATTTTGTATATTATTTTTTTTCAGATAAGCAGCCCTTGCAAGAACGATCATCAATTCGTCCTGACTCAGGTCATTAATTGAAATAATATTTTTTTTATAAAGTGATTGTGCCATTGTGACTCCTCATGAAACAGGTGAATTAAAGATGCTGGTGACATCTGGTTAAAAATTAAGGTCAAAAAAAAGCCCCTTTTAAAAGGGGCTTTAATCAAATAAATAAAAAACACAAACAAAACGTTCAAAGAGATTTTCTAATAATAAGAATAATCTATGTTTTGTAGTTATGCACTTATATAAAAATAAATGTATTAGGGAGCGTATTTGCATGATTAATACTATATATTTATTAGGTTTAGTTACATAGACATATAAAAGATAAACTAATTATATGCCAACTTATAGGACATATTTTCAAAGTGCGAAATTGCACACAAACGGTCAAGATTATACTTTGCATTTTGAAATGTGCAATGTTTTTTTATGAATTGATAAATAAAATATTGCCCTTTATTAGATAAGGGCAGCACAATAAGCGAAACCTGCTTCGTAAGTTTTAACTCAGGTATTTATAGTAAGGGGAATAAATTATGTAATACACTTATAAAATATAATTCTAGCCCTATTGTCACTAATGATCGTAAAGTTACATGTTAAGGAAAAAAATTCCTTGATAGTTTTTGATGAATAAGTCGGTATTAAAGTCTTCATAGGAAAACTCTAATAACGTAGTTTCAAAATTATTATTAACAAAGGAAATGTAGACGGTAAATTGCACCAAAAGGTTTTAGCTGCTATATCTAATTTCCTTAGTCACTAAAAAATCATCATATTTAAAAACAAGCAAAAACCTGCTAGCCTGATATCTTGATTAGTTTTCATGGTATACTACAAACAGACAATAACAACAATTTATTGGTCTTGACGATTCGTGTAAAGGATTTTTCCTAGCGAAACAGATGCACTAATTTTAAAAGAAGTGCAGTGAGAATATACTACTTTAAACGATCACTGTTTCTTTTAACTTAGCTAATGTGACCAAGAGACTAAATTATCTAAGCTGAGTTGGATGCGTTTTCGCAATCTTTCCATAGTTTATTTTAAAATGTACAACGTGTTTAAAAAGGAATCTTATATGTCAGCATCTCAACGAATTAAATCAGAATCTTTGTTTATTGATGCCCAAACTGTAATACCAGGTGGGGTTAACTCTCCTGTAAGAGCATTCAAAAGCGTAGGGGGAACACCTATATTTATCCGTAAAGCGGATGGTGCATATATCTATGACGTCGATGGTAAGGCTTATGTTGATTATGTTGGCTCATGGGGGCCGATGCTACTTGGGCATAACCACCCAAAAATAAAAGAAGCTGTAATTCAAGCTGTTCAAAACGGTTTAAGTTTTGGGGCCCCTACAGAAATTGAAATTACTGTTGCACATAAAATTACTGAGTTAATGCCTAATATTGAGCTGGTTAGAATGGTTAATTCAGGTACTGAAGCTACCATGAGTGCGATTCGTTTAGCCAGAGGGTATACAAATCGCGATAAAATTATTAAATTTGAAGGGTGTTATCATGGTCATGCTGACTGTTTATTAGTTAAAGCAGGTTCTGGCGCACTAACTTTTGGACAACCAAATTCTCCTGGAGTGCCCGCTGATTTTGCAAAGCACACTTTAACTTGTCAGTTTAATAATTTGAATTCCGTTCGAGATGCATTTTTGAATAACCCAACGGATATTGCTTGTGTGATTGTAGAACCCGTTGCTGGGAATATGAACTGTATTTTACCTAAAGTTGATTTTTTATCAGGACTAAGGGCTTTGTGTGATGAATTTGGCGCGCTTTTTATTATTGATGAAGTCATGACTGGGTTTAGGGTTGCACTTGGCGGTGCACAATCACATTATGATGTTGTTCCAGATTTAACTTGTCTAGGTAAAATTATTGGTGGCGGTATGCCAGTTGGCGCTTTTGGTGGTAAACGTGAAATCATGGAATATTTAGCTCCAAATGGACCAGTGTATCAGGCTGGTACTCTCTCTGGTAATCCAGTTGCTATGGCAGCCGGTCTTGCTTGCCTAGAAGAATTATCTCAAAATGGGATCTATCCAAGATTGAATGAATTGACCGAAAATTTGGCAAATGGATTAAGAACTGTGGCTGAGCAAGTAGGCATCCCTCTTGTGGTAAATCAAGTGGGTGGTATGTTTGGAATATTCTTCACAGAGGCAAAAGAGGTCAGTAGCTATCAAGATGCGGTGGGTTCAGATGCAGGGAAGTTTAAGCAATTTTTTCACCTTATGCTTGAAGAGGGTGTCTATTTAGCTCCTTCTGCTTTTGAAGCGGGTTTTATGTCTGTTGCTCATACTGATGAAAATATTCAACATACCATTGATGCGGCGAGACGAGCTTTTGAAAAAATGCTTTAGTTTACAAGAGAGGAATGTATGCAACTAAGTAGAATTCATGCTTTACTGTCGCAAGAGCTTATTTCATTAAACCTGTGGAAGAATTTTTCTTTAGTACAATTAAGTCAATTCATGAAAAAATATTGTGGCTTTTTTATTACCTACACTACTCATCGTATGCGAATATGGGTTGTTATATTTAGCGCCCTTTTGTTAACTGCTTGTGCGAGTAAAAAAGAATCACCTATGAGTAATGAACCTGTGGTGCGAGCTCTTTTTACCCAATTAAATGAATGGAAAGGAACACCGTATCGATATGGTGGAAATACGAAATCGGGCATTGATTGTTCCGCGTTTGTGCAAATTACGTATACGACCCTTTTTAATAAAAATTTACCCAGAAGTACTACCGAACAAGCACAATTAGGTACTAAGATCAAACCCAAAGAGCATAGACCTGGAGATCTAATTTTCTTTCGTACAGAAGGATCTAAACAAATTAACCATGTAGGTATTTATGCAGAAAATAATACCTTTATTCATGCATCTACTAGCAAAGGCGTTACGCGTTCAAGTTTAAATAATCCATATTGGCAAAAAAATTATGTCTACTCACGCCGAGTGACAAATCTAGCTTCATTTATGTAAATATTTAACTCACTTCATTTTGTTGAAGCTTTAGTTTTGATGTTAGTGTTTTTTCATGATCAAGTTTACTAAGTAGTATGAATAAACTCTGGATAAGGGACATCAAAACTTGGATGAAAAATTGGGAAAGACATTGAATTTTAAAGAAGAAGGATTTTTTTCATTTACCAATTCACCATAATGAATTAGGATAATTGGTAAATGAGCTAGTTCAAGTTAGTGCGCCCGCCAAATTAGCTTAATTCTCAGCGCATGGTAACAAACTCTTCTGCAGCTGTGGGATGGATAGCTACTGTATTATCAAAATCTCTTTTCGTTGCTCCCATCTTAATTGCGACCGCAAATCCTTGAAGCATTTCATCCATTCCATAACCAATACCATGTAAACCTATGATTTTTTCTTCATCTCCCAAACAAACGAGTTTCATCTTACAAGGTTGTCTATGTGCTGTAACAGCAGTATACATGGCAGTAAAAGAGGAGGTATAGGTTTTGATATTGTCTTTACCATGTTGATTAATTGCCTCTTCCTCGGTTAATCCTATTGTACCAATCGGAGGATGACTAAAAACGACAGTAGGAATAAGAGAATAATCTAAATGTTCATTTGGCTTGCCGTTGAATAAGCGTTCAGACAATCTTCTTCCAGCAGCGACTGCTACAGGAGTTAACTCAACAGCGCCTGTATTATCACCTACAGCATAAATATTGGGCACAGAGGTATTTTGGTATTTATCAACTTGGATATATCCTTTTGCATTCGTTTCAACACCAGCAAGATCTAAATGAATATTTGCAGTCATTGGTTCTCGGCCTATGGCCCAAATGAGTTGCTCTACAACAACATGATCACCATTCTGTGTTGTTACTTTAAGCATATCATCTTGCATTTTTTCTACTGAGACAATTTCAGTATGTGTATGTAACTGAGGCCCTTCTAACGTCATTATTTCTTTAAGGGTTTCAACTACAAGTGAATCAAAATGTCTTAATGGGGCATTGTGTCTTACAAAAAGATGTGTCTTCGTACCTAACGCATTTAATACCCCTGCAAGCTCTGTGGCAATATATCCAGCACCCACCACTGCAACACTTTTAGGTTGTTTAGTCAGCGCAAAAAAACCATCTGAATCTATGCCATATGTTGCACCTGGAATATCAGGAAAAATGGGTTTACCACCAGTAGCAATTAGTATGTGATCAGCGGTAATGATCTCACCATTGACTTCTACACTATTTTTTGAGTGAAATTTCGCAAAGCCTCTGATCACATCGACTTTATTTCTTGCCAATACATTGTCATAAGATTGATGAATTCTGCTGATATAAGCTTCTCTATTATCAATCAAAGTTTTCCAATTAAAGTTATTAAGGTTAACATCAAAACCATAATCATTGGCATAGAGTTTAAGTGCATCTGCGATTTGTGCAGCGTTCCACATGACTTTTTTAGGGACACATCCTACATTTACACAAGTACCACCTAGTGCTTTAGCTTCTATGATGGCACATTTTTTACCATAACTCGCTGCTCTATTAATTGAAGCGATACCTCCGCTGCCGCCACCTATGGCAATATAGTCATAATGCTTACTCATGTTTTCTCCTGATTCGTTTTCTGCTTATTAAAAGCTATTAATTAATTCTTTTGCATTAGCTAGGGTGTTATCGGTAATTTCGGTTCCCCCTAGTAGCCTTGCTAATTCATGTAATCTGCCCTGTTCATCTAATTGATGCATTTGCGTACTGGTCATCATCTCATTATTTGAGTTTTTTTCAACGTTTTTATTGACATAAAAATGTTGATGGGCAGCAGCTGCAACCTGAGGGAGGTGGGTTACACAAAGAACCTGTGTGGTTTTGCCTAATTGTTTCAGTAGTTTACCTACAATAGCTGCCGTAGGGCCACTAATACCTACATCTACCTCATCAAATATTAAAGAGGGCATTGCCATTTTTTGTGCAGTGATGACTTGAATAGCCAATGACATACGTGATAGTTCTCCTCCTGATGCAACTTTAGCTAATCCTTCTAATGGTTGGCCAGGGTTAGTGGAGACTTTGAACTCAATTTTATCTGCACCATAAGAAGATAGGTTTTCTTCATCAAATGAGACTTGAATCTGGAATTGCCCATGTGGCATTGCTAACTCATGCATACTTTGAGTAATTTTATTACTGAGATCAAGTGCAGCTTTAGTTCTAAACGAATGCAGCTCTTTTGCATTATTAAGGACTACTTGGTATTGTTGATCTATTTGTTTAATTAAAAATTCTTCATCTTCTTGATCGTTTTGAAAGGACTCAAATTCAGCCTTTAGGTCAGCATAATGTTGTGCTAAGGCTTCTGGGAGTACTTGATGCTTTCTTGATAGTTGCATATGTTTAGATAATCTTTTTTCTACATCATATAGGCGTTCAGGATCAAGTTCTAAGCTTTGAGCTTGTCGTCTTAGTTCTTCAGACGCTTCAGTTATTTGAATATCTGCATCTTCTAACATGGATAATATATTATTGATTTGGTTATCAAATTTAAGCATGGACTGTAATTGCTGTTTTGCCTTATTAATCAGAAGATGTATATTCACTGTATCATCGTCTTGCAGTAAATTCAGAGCTGCTTGACTTGTACTAAGTAGTTCTCCACTGTTTGATAATCTTTTATACTCTTCATCAAGTTCTTCGTATTCCCCTAAAGCAGGAGAAAATTCGTCTAATTCTTCTAGTTGATAAGAGAGTAATTCTACTCTAGCTTTTCTTTCTGTGGCTAATGTTTGTTGTTTTGCTAATTTTTTGCAGCTATCTTTCCAAGTTTTAAATGTATCTGACATCAACTGCATTAAAGGGGCATTATCAATATATGCATCTAGGAGATGGCGTTGATTTTCATTTTTAAGTAGTGTTTGATGTGCATGCTGCCCATGGATTTGAATTAATAACTCACCTAGTTCCTTTAACTGAGAAAGGGAAACAGGAGTGCCATTTATAAATCCTTTAGAACGACCCTCATCACTAATAACTCGTCTTAGAATACATTCAGTATTTTCATCTTCTTCCAAATCGTGTTCAATAAGCCATGAAAGTGCAGCAGGGTTATTTTTTAAAAGAAATCTTGCCGTAAGATCTGCTTTAGAAGCCCCCTTTCTCACCACGTTCCCTTCAATTCGATTACCCAAGCACAGGCCAAGAGCATCAATTGCAATTGATTTCCCAGCACCAGTTTCCCCGGTAATTGCAGTCATTCCTGATAATAAATCAATTTCGAGTTGTTCTACAATGGCAAAATTTTGTATGTTGAGTTGAATTAGCATAATGAATCCTTTGAGTACATGTAAATATATACAGTATAATAAAAGAGAAAACTTTTTGATGCAACAGGCTATCACATAGTTTCTGGAAAAATATTTTTAATATGTATTTTTGACTTGGAAAACTACCTTGTTTATCGTTGCAGATATTCTATTTGAGGTAATTTAGCCGCTAAAATTGATGAATTACGTAAAAAAAAGTTGAAGAAAATAGATATTGGAGTATAAATAGGTTGAATAACTTAAGGTCTATTTAATCATGGTCAGAGAGGTTAAAAATAATTAAAATGGACTCTACTCGATGAGCATGCTTTATAGAATATATATCAACACAATAAGTTTAAGGAATAGTTTTTAATTTGATTGGCAGTGAATTATTTAATAAAAACTCTCCTCGGATTGAACTTATATTCTATTGTTTTTCTCTTTTTATTGAGAAGTCATAAAACTTGACGCTCCTTAACAGCGTATAGCAAGTAAAATCGTGCCTTAGGGGGATTTATGTACAATTTTATCTATTTGGTTTTATATTAGCTTAAGTATTGTTTTTCACTATAGTAGGGGCAGATAGGATAATTTAAAATTTAATGCTACTTTTTTAGCGTTAATTTTAATTCAAATCGACTGAACTCAGAAATATTCATAATTCAAATTATAGTAAAATGGTCTAAAAAATGAAAATCATCATTCTAGGCGCAGGGCAAGTAGGTGGTACACTTGCAGAAATACTCGTCGGAGAAAAAAATGATGTTACAATTGTTGATAACGACAACGAAACATTAAAGCAACTCCAAGATAAGTTAGATTTAAGAACTGTTTTTGGTAGAGCTTCACATCCCAGTTCACTAAGAAATGCTGGTGCTGAAAATTGTGATATGATAATCGCAGTTACCAGTTCTGACGAGACAAACATGGTTGCTTGTCAAATAGCATCTGCTTTATTCAATACACCTAAAAAGATAGCACGCATTAGGGCAACTCAATACATTGATGAGGCCGAAACCCTCTTCAATCAAAATGCAATAGAAATCGATCACCTTATTTCTCCAGAAAAACTAGTTACTGATTATATTAATCGATTAGTAGAATATCCCGGGACATTACAAGTGGTTAACTTTGCCGAGGGAAAAGTCAGCATTGTTTCCGCGAAAGCATTATATGGTGGTTCACTTATTGGATACCCGCTTTCTGCTTTAAAAGAGCAAATACCGCATATTAATACACATATTGCAGCCATATTTCGGCATAATAGACCCATTAGACCCCAAGGCTCTACAATAATAGAAGCAGGTGACGAAATCTTTTTTGTCTGTGCGACTCAACATATAAAAGCTGTGATGAGTGTTTTTCAGAGACTTGAAAAACCGTATAGTAATATTATGATAGTGGGCGGTGGCAATATAGGCGCAGGACTTGCTGCACGTTTAGAGCAGCAGTATCGTGTTAAACTCATTGAAAAGGATATGGGCAGAGCAGAGCATCTTTCAGAAAAACTTGCTCGTACTACTGTTTTTTGTGGCGATGCTGCTGATCAGGAATTACTAAAAGAAGAAAATATCGAAGATGTAGATCTCTTCATTGCCCTAACTAATCGTGATGAAGACAATATTATGTCTTCTATGCTAGCGAAACGATTAGGTGCAAAAAGAACAATGGTACTTATCCAGCATAAAGCTTATTTCGAATTATTAGAAGACAGTGATATAGACGTAACTATTTCACCACAACAAACCACTATATCAGCACTACTCTGCCATGTAAGAAAAGCGGATATAGTCAGTGTTGCCTCTTTAAGAAGAGGTATTGCTGAGGCTATTGAAGTTGTTGTGCATGGGGAGAATTCTCATTCTCATATTGTAGGTAAGAGGATAGAACAAATTAAATTACCAACGGGAACAACGATTGGGGCCATTGCGAGAAATGAAGATATTATTGTGGCAAAAAATCAGACTGTGATAGAGCCTCACGATAGGGTTATTTTATTTCTTACTGACAAGCGAGTGGTTCCAGAAGTAGAGAGGTTGTTTCAATCAGACTAAATATGGAGTAATGACAGATTTAGAGATCTTAAAAATAGCATGATGTACACCTTTTTTAGTTACACTAAAATCTGGTGATCGTAGGTGCCTATTTTATAGATTAATTTTGTAATAGATAACTAACCAGTTTATTTTACCCTTCAATCATTAATGTTAAGAGAGGAAAGCATGACGTTAACTACAACATCATTAGGCAAAGATAAAATCAAATTTTTATTATTAGAAGGAGTTCACCAAAGTGCTGTAGAAGTACTGAAGTCCTCTGGGTATACAAACATTGAGTTTCATAAAGGTGCCTTAACAGATGATGCATTAAAAAATGCGATTGCAGATGCACACTTCATCGGAATTCGTTCTAGAACACAACTTAGCGAAGAAATTTTTAGTCATGCCAAAAAACTTATAGCCGTAGGATGTTTTTGTATTGGTACAAATCAAGTTGACTTAGCGGCAGCGAAAAAAAGAGGGATCCCAGTTTTTAATGCACCTTTTTCTAATACACGATCTGTAGCTGAAATGGTAGTGGGGGAAATTTTACTTTTATTAAGAGGAATACCTGCCGCTAATGCAAAAGCACATAAAGGACAATGGCATAAATTAGCAACGGGGTGTTTTGAAGCAAGAGGCAAAACATTAGGAATTGTAGGATATGGACATATAGGCACCCAATTAGGAATTCTTGCTGAGGGCATCGGTATGAATGTTAAATTTTATGATATCGAGCATAAGTTACCGTTAGGTAATGCTCAGCAAGTGGAAAGTTTAAATCAATTACTTTCTTCTTCAGATGCTATTTCTTTACATGTACCTGAAAATGATTCTACTAAAAATATGATTTCGACGAGTGAGTTCAATCAAATGAAACATGGAGCTATTTTTA
The DNA here is from genome assembly GCF_042432445.1 of Thorsellia kenyensis. Taxonomy (NCBI): domain Bacteria; kingdom Pseudomonadati; phylum Pseudomonadota; class Gammaproteobacteria; order Enterobacterales; family Thorselliaceae; genus Thorsellia; species Thorsellia kenyensis. Next base: position 19,953 of record NZ_JBHLXE010000109.1, read on the forward strand.
TTAATGCGTCAAGAGGTACAGTTGTAGATATTGATGCACTAGCTGTTGCAATGAAAAGCGAACATCTAAGTGGCGCTGCGATAGATGTATTTCCAGAGGAGCCTGCAACTAATAATGATCCGTTTATTTCACCTCTTTGTGAATTTGATAACGTAATACTTACCCCACATATAGGTGGTTCAACTGAGGAAGCTCAGGAAAATATAGGAATTGAAGTCGCCGGAAAATTAGCGAAGTATTCCGATAATGGTTCTACATTATCTGCAGTTAATTTTCCAGAGGTTTCATTACCTGGGCATAGCAGTAATGCAAGTAGATTGTTGCATATCCATGAAAATAGACCTGGGGTAATGACACAAATAAATCAGATATTTGCATCTAATAGTGTTAATGTTGCAGCACAATACTTACAAACGACACCTGAAATAGGATATGTTGTTGTGGATCTTAATACTGATAAAGAAACTGCAAATAAAGTTCTAGAAGCATTAAAAGGCATTGAAGGAACTATAAAAGCACGTTTATTGTACTAAAAAACAATAAAAAGTATTTTTTTTGTTCTGTTGTGAGTATTTAATAAAAAAATAGTTGCACAAGTTATAATTATCTCTATAATTCGCCGCCTAGCAGTTACGAACTCAAATATAACCGCTAGGCAATTAAATATAACTAAAGTGAAAATAAATTAAAAAAACACTTGACGTTAATTAAAAGGGTGAATATAATGTGCGCCCTGTCGTTAAGAAGATTACTTACGACAACCTAGTAGAAATACTAGATGCTCTTTAACAATTTATCAGACAATCTGTGTGGGCACTCGCAAGATATGACCAAAAGCAGACATTAAAAAGACGCTATACGCTTTTTGATGTCGGTGAAAAAATCAAGTCTTGAAGAGTGACTATATAGCT